>NZ_JACHDS010000002.1 GCF_014201195.1 Nocardiopsis mwathae
GTAGCCGTGGTGTTGTGCAGGAAGACCAGTGGGGTGTCGGCGCGGTTGGCGAGCTGGATGAACTGGGCGGCCTTCTGCGACTCTTGGCTGAACAGCACGCCGTGGGCGTTGGCGAGCACGCCCACCGGGTAGCCGTGCAGCCGCGCCCACCCGGTGGCCAGTCCGCCGCCGTAGGCGGGCTTGAACTCGTCGAAGTCGGAGCCGTCGACGACGCGGGCGATCACCTCGCGCGGGTCGAAGGGCACGCGCAGGTCGGCGGGGACGACGCCGACCAGTTCCTCGGGGTCGTACCGGGGTTCGCGGACGGGGCCGGGTGCGGGGTCGGGCCCGGCGCGGTTGAGCCGGGCGACGATGCCGCGGCCGATGCGGATGGCGTCGTGCTCGTCGGTGGCGAGGTGGTCGCCGAGCCCGGAGACGCGGGCGTGCATGTCGGCGCCGCCCAGCGACTCGTCGTCGCTCTCCTCCCCCGTCGCCATCTTCACCAGCGGCGGTCCGCCGAGGAACACCTTGGAGCGCTCGCGGACCATGACGACGTGGTCGCTCATGCCGGGCACGTAGGCGCCCCCGGCGGTGGAGTTGCCGAAGACCAGGGCGATGGTGGGGATCCCGGCGGCGGAGAAGCGGGTGAGGTCGCGGAAGAGGCGCCCGCCGGGGATGAAGATCTCCTTCTGGCCGGGCAGGTCGGCGCCGCCGGACTCGACCAGGTTGACCAGCGGGAGCCGGTTCTGCTCGGCGATCTCCATGGCGCGCAGGGTCTTCTTGCCGGTCCACGGGTTGGAGGCGCCGCCGCGCACGGTGGGGTCGTTGGCGACGACCACGCACTCGGTGCCCTCCACCACCCCGACGCCGGTGACGACGCTGGCGCCGACGGGGTAGTCGCTGCCCCAGGCGGCGAGCGGGGACAGCTCCAGGAACGGGGAGTCGGGGTCGAGCAGCAGCTCGACGCGTTCGCGGGCGAGCAGCTTGCCGCGGGCGCGGTGGCGCTCGACGTACCGCGGGCCGCCCCCGGCCAGCGCCCGGGCGTGTTCGGCCTCGATCTCGGCGAGCTTGGCCAGCATCGCCTCGCGGTTCTCGGCGAAGCCGGGGTCGGCGGTGTCGAGCCGGGAGCGCAGCACGGTCATGGCAGGAACGCCTCCGGGATGTCCGTGCAGCGGGCGCGCAGCCACTCGCCGAGGGCTTTGGCCTGCGGGTCGGACCGGGCACCCGACCCGGCGCCGCCGCCGAGCAGCCCCTCGATCACGAAGTTGACGGCGCGCAGGCGCGGCAGCAGGTGCCGGGTGACGGTCAGCGGGGCGGTCTCGGGCAGCAGCCGCTTCAGCTCGTCGACGGTGAGGGTGTGGACGAGCCAGCGCCACTCGCCGTCGCCGCGTACCCAGACGCCGAGGTTGGCGTCGGAGCCCTTGTCGCCGCTGCGTGCCCCGGCGACGCGGCCGAGGGGGGCGCGGCGGGTGGGTCCGGGCGGCCACGGCTCGGGCGGCGGGGGTTCGGGGACGGGAACCAGGGGTCGGGTGCGGTCCGGCGGGGGCACCCCGACGTGCGTGCCGTCGGGCAGGACGGCGGTGTGCGGGACGGCGGGGGCCGGGCGGTGGACGGCGGTGAAGCGCACCCCGTCGGGGCGGGCGTCGGCGGGCGGCGCGGTCGCGTGGAAGCCGGGGAAGCTCGCCAGCGCGAGTTCGACGACGGCGGCGCCGAAGCCGCGCCCGACCTTGCCCGGATCGGGGTCGACGGCCTCGACGTGCAGGCGGACGGCGGCCGCGTCCTGGACCGGGGCGTCGAGCTCCGCCGGTCCGCCTCCGCGGTCCGGGTACCCGCGGACGACGGAGGCGCGGTGGAACTCCAGACGCTCGGGTTCGCGGCCCCGCAGCGCGGCGCGGATCTGCCGTTCGGCCAGCTCGGCCTTGGCGTCGAGGTCGAGGCCGGTGAGCACGAGCGTCATGTCGTTGCGGAACCCGCCGATGGAGTTGAGTCCGACCTTGAGGTCGGGCGGCGGGGCCTCGCCGCGCACCCCGGAGACCCGGACCCGGTCCGGACCCTCCTGGGTGAGGTCGACGGTGTCGAGCCGCGCGGTGACGTCGGGGCCGGGATAGCGCGCCCCGGCGACCTCGTAGACGAGCTGGGCGGTGACGGTCCCGGTGGTGACCGCTCCCCCGGTGCCCTCGTGCTTGGTGATGACGGCGGAGCCGTCGGCGTGGACCTCGGCGATGGGGAAGCCGGGGTGGGCCAGGTCGTGCCCGGCCGCGGCCAGCTCGGTGAAGAAGGCGTAGTTGCCGCCGGTGGCCTGGGCACCGCACTCGATGATGTGGCCGGCGACGACCGCTCCGGCGAGTGCGTCGTAGTCGTCGCGCGCCCAGCCGAAGTGCGCGGCGGCGGGCCCGGCGGTGAGGGCGGCGTCGGTGACGCGGCCGGTGACGACGATGTCGGCCCCGGCGTTCAGGGCCTCGGCGATGCCCCAGGCTCCGAGGTAGGCGTTGGCGGTCAGCGGATCCCCGAGGCCGAGTTCGGCGGTGCGCGGCATCAGGTCGTCGCCCTCGACGTGGGCGACGCGGACATCGGCGCCCAGCCGCGCGGCCAGCTCCCGGAGCCGGCCGGCGAGCCCGGCAGGGTTGAGCCCGCCGGCGTTGGCCACCACGGTCACGCCCCGGTCGGCGGCCAGACCGAGGCACTCCTCCATCTGCCGCAGGAACGTCCGCGCGTACCCGCGCCCGGGGTCCTTCAGCCGGTCGCGGCCGAGGATGAGCATGGTGAGTTCGGCCAGGTAGTCGCCGGTGAGAACGTCCAGCGGACCGCCCTCCAGCATCTCGCGCACCGCGGAGAAGCGGTCCCCGTAGAACCCGGAGGCATTCCCGACGCGCAGCGGCGTCGCGGGCGTCACGCTCATGAGGACGAGGGTCGCACCCGCCGGGAAGAAAAACAAGCACGGATGATTGTTTTTCTCTCATGCCGCGGCACTGAGAGGAACACCCCGCGGGCTGGGTGAGGGCGGTCTCGGGTGCTCGATCGCCACCGACCGCACCGGCCGCGGCGTCCGCAGGGATGCGCCGTTCGGAAAATCTCCACATGGCCACATGAGGACAAGAAATCAACTTGACGCCGCTACTGACGCCACACCTATTATCAACGATTGCCACATCCACCCCGCAAGGAAGAGCTGAGCAGAATCTTGAGACTACGTAAAACTATCGCTGCGGTAGCGTCGATAGCAGTCACTATGAGCCTCACAACGGTCCTCACGGCAACTCCCGCGTCTGCCGCTACATGCAACGTGGTGAGATCGCAGGACGGAAGGTCGGCGTCCTCAAGATGCTTCCCACAACCCACCGACAGGAAGACCCATCAGCGAATCAAGGTCACATGCACGGCCATGGGAGGGAGCTACACTGGTACTGGCCCCTGGAGAAAGATCGGCGGCGGGACCTCGTCGTACACCTGCCCCAAGAACTCCGGCGTCACCCGGGCGTGGGTCGGGTTTAAGTGGGATAAGTAGCTGGCCATCCCCGAATCCGCCCCCTGAACACAAGAAATAGACTGCCCCAGTATTTCTCTTCACCCCAGAACACGAAGGTGTCTAGAGGCCAGCAGCCAAGCATTCCCAAAAAATCCGAAAGCGCCTTCTCGAACTGCCGATGATTCGATTTTCGAACCCCCTGGCGCCAGCACGAGAAGGCGCTGTCAGATTTTCTGAAACAACGCCGGCCCACTATTCACGAGGCCGCACAACGGGCCGGTGCACGACCTCGTCGATGACGGTGAGGGTCTGGGTGGCGGTGACGCCCGGCAGGGCCTGGAGGCGGGTGAGGATCAGGTCGCGGAGCCGGTTGGTGTCGGCGACGCGGACGAGGAGGACGATGTCGGCCGAGCCCACGACGTACCAGCAGTACTCGATCTCCGGGTAGGACGACAGGATCTCGCGGTTGGCCCGCCAGTCGGGCTGGCTGCCGGAGATCAGGATCAGGGCGGTGACGCCCAGGCCCATCTTGGAGTGGTCGGTGACGACCGAGTAGCCGCGGATCACGCCGTCGTCGGTCAGGCGCTTGATCCGGTTGTAGGCGGTGGCCCGGGACACGTTCGCCATCGCGGCCACCTCGGTGATGCCGGTCCGGGCGTCGCGCGCGAGTGCGCTGATGATGGTCTCATCGGTGGCGTCGGGGAGCCGGGCGGCCCTGCTGCGCCGCGTACGCTCACGCTCCTCATCGGCCATAGGCGTACTCCTCGGTGTGGGCGGTCGGTGGCGGGGTCGGGACGAAAGGGCGCGGGGCGGCTCCGTCGCGATTGCCCCCTCATTATCAAGATATGACCTGCGTTTTGACCAGCCATATCGGGTGACGACCGCGGTGCGGCGCCCGGAGGGGTGGCCCCGCGGCCGCGAATCGGGCAGTCTTGGCAGTGATCGGAGACCTCGCCCTCTTCGGCCACGGCCGCACGCCAAGGAGGATGGTGGCGATGCCGGTGTCGACAGCCGTCCGCGACCGCGCGCGAGGCTTCCTGCCCGCGGGCACCGAGATCCGGTACATCTTCCCGGCCTCCTGGAACGAGTCGGCGTTCTTCCTCTTCGTGGTGACCGACTCGGCCATCACCGTGCTGGCCAACCGGTTCTGGAGCCGGTCGCGGCCGAAGAACATCTGGCACGTGTTCCCCCGCGGCGTCCGCATCGGGCCGGTGCGCACCCACCTCATCCCGACGTTCGACCTCGGCGGACACACCTTCGAGGTGGACGAGGAGTACGTCCCGGTGATCAACGCCTGCGACGCCGAGCTGTCGGAGGGCGACGCCCTGCCTCCCGACCCGCTCCCGGACCTGTAGGCCTCTGCCCGAGGACAGCCACTCCGACACGATCGCGGCGATTTGTTGCGGTGTGTCTTTTTCGCCACGCCGCACCCCTCAGATTTAGACGTCTGCGACGAGAACAAGGTACTTCGTCCGCATCTGTTTCGATCTCAGCGGAGAATCTAGCGCATCTGTCCATCCTGTGCCGAGAATCATGTCAGGGACTCCTCCCGCCACGGACACCGTCCACGAACACCCGGTCACAGGAGAGCCGCCTGACATGCAGACCCACGCGTCACCCCCCGGGGACACCCCCGCCGCGGCCGTCGACGACCTCCCACCCGAGGTGTCGCGCGCGATCTACCGCGACATGCTCACCGCCCGGCTGCTCGACACCGAGGCCATCGCCCTGCAGCGCCAGGGCGTCTTCCCGGCGTACGTGTCCCTGCGCGGCCAGGAGGCCGCCCAGGTCGGCAGCGCCACGGCGCTGGACCGCGAGCGCGACTTCGCCTTCCCCACCTACCGGGAGATGGGCGTCGCCCTCACCCTCGGCGTCGACATGGTCGGCTACATGGCCAGCCACCGCGCCCTGTGGCACGGCGGCCTGTACGACCCCGTCGCCTCCCGGCTGTCCTCCTTCAACGCCGTCGTCGGCGGCCCGGTCCCGCACGCCGTGGGCTGGGCACTCGGGGAGCGGCTGGGCGACAGGACGGGCTGCGCGATCGCCTACTTCGGCGACGGCGCCAGCTCCGAGGGCGACATCCACGAGGCGATGAACTTCGCCGGGGTGTTCAGGACGCCGGTCGTCTTCTTCTGCCAGAACAACCGCTGGGCGCTGTCGGTCCCCAACGAGCGCCAGATCGCCGGCGGGTCGGTGGCCGCCCGCGCCGCCGGGTACGGGATGCCCGGCGTCACCGTCGACGGCAACGACGTCGCCGCCGTCCACACCGCCACCCGCGAGGCCCTGGAGCGCGCCCGCTCCGGCGGGGGCCCCACCCTCATCGAGGCGCTGACCTACCGGGTCGAACCGCACTCCACCTCCGACGACCCCACCCGCTACCGCGACCGCGAGGAGGAGCGCGCCTGGCGCGACCTCGACCCGCTGCCCCGTCTGCGCGCACGGCTGGAGGCGGGCGGGCACGCCGACGCCGCCTTCTTCACGGAGGCCGAGACCGCGGCCCGCGCCGAGGCCGAGCGGATCCGCGACGGCGTGAGCACCGCACCGGCCCCCTCCGGCGAGGACCTGTTCACCCACGTCTACCGCGAGCCCACCGAGGAACTGGCACGCCAGCAGCGCGTCTGGCGCGAGGAGGTCGCCGAGCTGTGATCGAGCTGAGCGTCGAAGGCACGCAGTCCCCATCCCCGCGCACCGCCGCCGGAGCGGCGCCCGTCGAGCTGTCCATGCAGCAGGCGATCAACCGCGCGCTGCGCCGCCTGCTGAGCGAGGACCCCGCCACCCTGGTGTTCGGTGAGGACGTGGGCCGCCTGGGCGGCGTCTTCCGGGTCACCGACGGCCTGCAGCGCGACTTCGGCGAGAAGCGGGTCTTCGACACCCCCATCGCCGAGTCCGGCATCATCGGGCTCGCCGTCGGCCTGGCCATGAACGGCTACCGGCCCATCCCCGAGATCCAGTTCGACGGGTTCGCCTACCCCGCCGTCGACCAGATCGTGAACCAGATGGCGCGGATGAACTACCGCTCCCGCGGCGCCGCGCCCATGCCGATCACCCTGCGGCTGCCGAGCTTCGGCGGCATCCAGGCGCCCGAGCACCACGGCGAGAGCCTGGAGGCCCTGTTCGCGCACGTGCCCGGGCTGAAGGTGGTCGCGCCGTCCGACCCGGCCGACGCCTACCGCACGCTGCTGCAGGCGGTGCGCTGCGACGACCCGGTGATCTACATGGAGCCCAAGGCCCGCTACTGGGACCGGCGCCCGGTGGTGCTGCCCGAGCCGGCCGACGGGCCGGACGGCGCCGAGGCCGCCGACGGCTTCGACCCGATCGGGACCAGCCGCGTGGTGCGCCCCGGACGGCACGCCACGCTGGTCGCCTGGGGCGCGATGGTGCACCGTTGCCTACAGGTGGCCGAACTGGCCGCCGAGGACGGCGTCGAGCTGGAGGTGCTGGACCTGCGCTGGCTCAAGCCCATCGACGCCGACGGCCTGGCCGCCTCGGTCGCGCGCACCACGCGGGCCGTGGTCGTGCACGAGGCCCCGCTCACCGCCGGCCTGGGCGCGGAGGTGTCCGCGCTCATCACCGAGCGGGCCTTCCGGGACCTGGCGGCGCCGGTGCAGCGGGTCACCGGCTTCGACGTGCCCTACCCGGCGGGTCCGCTGGAGCCGCAGTACCTGCCCACGATCGACCGCATCCTGCTCGCGGTGCAACGGACCCTGGAGTTCTGACGACGATGGCCGAACAGACGTTCACACTGCCCGACCTCGGCGAGGGGCTTGTCGAGGCCACCGTGCTGGAGTGGCTCGTGGAGCCCGGGCAGCGGGTCGAGCGCAACGATCCGCTGGTGGAGCTGGAGACCACCAAGTCGGCGGTGGAGATCCCCTCGCCGCACAGCGGCGTGATCGCGCGCCTGCACGGTGCGGAGGGCGACGTCATCCAGGTGGGCGAACCGCTGGTGACGTTCGAGGTGGAGCAGGCCGCCGGGATCGTCGGCACGGTCCCGGCCGCCGAGGAGAAGCCGGCGCGCCGCGTACGCCTGCGGCCGCCGTCCTGACCCTCCTCCGAGCGCCGTGCGCAGAGCGCGTGCGGGCGGACGCGGGATGCGCGGGCGATGCCAGGCGCCTTGCGCATCCCGCTTTGTCGACGAGCACGAGAGAAGCCCCCGGCCCGGCGCCCCGCCATTTCGGCGCAAACCACCGGGCCGCATATGCCGGGGGTCCGATAAATGGCCGGAACTCCGGGCGGAAAGTGGATTCCCAGATGTATGCGACTCTCACCGGTGACGTTACTCTGCGTTATGTCAATGTCGATCCGGGTGCCGGCGCCGGATCCGGCGACCGCCCGCCGGTGCTGCTGGTGCACGGGTTCGGGTCGAGCTACGAGATGAACTGGGAGCGCACCGGGTGGCCGACGGCACTCACCGGCGCAGGACTCCGGTTCATCGGCCCCGACCTGCGCGGACACGGCGGCAGCGACAAGCCGCACGATCCGGACGCCTACCTGCCCGAGGTGTTCGCCGCCGACATGGAGCGGTTGCTGGACACGCTCGGCCTGCCCCGGGTGGACATCGTCTCCTACTCGATGGGGTCCCGCCTGGCCTGGGAGTTCGCCCTCACCCGCCCGGAGCGGGTGCGGCGCGCGGTGCTCGGCGGGTTCGGCCCGCGCAACGCCTTCGAGGGCACCGACCTCGACTCCCTGGAGACCGATACCAGCCGCTTCGGCGACGTGTTCCGCACGGTCGCGGCCCTCCCCGGGACCGACGCCGCCGCACTGGCGGCCTGCGTCCGCGGCCAGGCCGCCCGCCCGTTCACCCCCGACCCCGCACCCGCCGGACCCGCGCTGCTGTTCGTGGCCGGGGAGAACGACGTCATGGCCGAGGGGGTCGAGGACCTGGCCGGGCGTTCCGGCGCCGCCGGGGTGGTCCGGGTACCCCGGCGCGACCACGCCAATGCCGTGTCGGCCAGGGCGTTCAAGACCGCGGCGGTGGAGTTCCTCATCCGGGAGGCCGCGGCCGGCCCGACCGCCTGACACCACGATCGCGGAGCGTAGTCGCACACCTCCACTCCGACGCGGAATTCCACGGGCTCCGATAATACGGAATTTGGACTTTCATCCAAGGAGATCGTTTCACTCGGACCAGCGTTTCACACAAGGTATTACCAGAGGTCAGACGTAGGATTGACCAAGAAAACCGTGACCTTCATAACGTCCGTGTCACTCTGCTCTCGCCTTTATAACAACCCATCTCAACCGATTGGTGGCTATTCCTCCAACAGCTATCGTCCGGCTGCAGAACCCGGCGAGTCCGCCTGAGACAGGGACGGTGTCCGGGCCGATTCGGGAGGAAACACGTGAGACGAAGCTTCGCCGCCAAGGGTGCGGCCGTCGCGGCCGCCGCAACGCTGGGCCTGGCCATGACGGCATGCGAGAACGCGGGAGACGGTAACGGCGGCGACACCGCGGACGGCGACACCGATCTGCGCATCGGACTCGCCTACGACATCGGCGGCAAGGGTGACAAGTCGTTCAACGACTCCGCCTTCCGCGGGCTGGAGCGTGTCAAGGACGATCTCGGTATCGAGAACGTCAGGGACTTCGAGCCCAAGGACGGCGAGGCCGACTCCGACAAGGAGGAGCGGCTCAAGCTCATGGCGACCGAGGGCTATGACGTCATCATCGCCGTCGGCTTCGCCTACGAGGAGCCGCTGAAGAAGGTCGCGCCGGAGTTCCCGGATGTCGACTTCGCCATCATCGACTCCCGCATCGAGGAGGACGGCCTCGACAACATCACCAGCCTGGTGTTCGCCGAGGAGCAGGCCTCCTTCCTGGCCGGAGCGGCCGCCGCGCTGAAGAGCGAGGACGACCACATCGGCTTCGTCGGTGGTATGGAACTTCCCCTGATCAAGAAGTTCGAAGCCGGCTATGTGGCGGGGGCCAAGGAGATCAACGACGACATCGATATCGACATCTCCTACCTCAGCCAGCCGCCGGACGACTCCGGCTTCAACGACCCCGCACGCGGCGAGTCCACCGCCAAGGGGCAGTTCGACAAGGGAGCCGACGTCATCTTCCACGCGGCCGGCGCCTCCGGCACGGGTGTACTCAAGTCCGCCGCAGCAGAGGAGAAGCTCTTCATCGGCGTCGACAGCGACCAGTACGAAAGCGCTCCCGACGACCAGAAGCCCTACGTCGTGACGTCGGCGCTCAAGCAGGTCGACCACGCCGTGTTCGAGTACGTCAAGGCCATCGTCGACGGCGACCCGCAGTCGGGCGTCCAGGAGTTCGACCTCTCCGACGGCGGCGTGGACTACACGACCTCCAACGCCGAGCAGATCGACGACATCAAGGACCGGCTCGACGAGCTGAAGCAGAAGATCATCGACGGCGAGATCGAGGTCCCGACGACGCCGTAGGGCGCGTCCGGAACACCCCGCCACATCGCGGCACCGGGTCTCAGCACGCATCTCACCGCTGGCCCGGTGCCGCGCCGCATCGACCACCGCACCGGCCTCCGGACCGCCGGGGCGCAGCACCGCACGCAGCGCCCGGCCTCCCGCACACCACCACATCCACCGCACTCACCGCCCCGCCCCCGCCGCGTCTCGCACCCGCGGCCGGCGCTCCTCCCCGGAGCCAGCAGGGACAGGGCGGCCAGGGCCCCACCGCGGCGGCCCACAGCCACGAGGAGAGGTATTGAGCAGTTCCCCATCGACGGTCGGGGCCGCACCGCCCCCCGCCGTCGAGCTGCGCGGGATCACCAAACGGTTTCCCGGCGTCGTGGCCAACCACGACATCGATATCACCGTCCGCTCCGGGACCGTCCACGCGATCGTGGGCGAGAACGGCGCCGGCAAGTCGACCCTGATGAAGACCCTCTACGGCATGCACCGGCCCGATGAGGGAACGATCGCGATCCACGGCACCGAGGTCCGGCTGCACTCGCCGTCCCACGCCATCGGCCACGGCATCGGCATGGTGCACCAGCACTTCATGCTCGCCGACAACCTCACCGTGCTGGAGAACGTCGTCCTGGGCGCGGAGGGCCGCCACGGCATCGGTGCCAAAGCCCGCGCCGCGATCCGCGAGCTGTCCCGGCAGTACGGGCTGGGTGTCGAGCCCGACCGGCTGATGGAGGAACTGGGCGTCGGCGACCGCCAGCGGGTGGAGATCCTCAAGGTGCTCTACCGGGGCGCCCGGACGATCATCCTCGACGAGCCGACCGCCGTCCTGGTCCCCCAGGAGGTCGACGAGCTCTTCGCCAACCTGCGCGAGCTGAAGCGCGAGGGCCTGACGGTCATCTTCATCTCGCACAAGCTGGACGAAGTGCTGTCCGTCGCCGACGAGATCACCGTGATCCGGCGCGGCACCACGGTCGCCTCCGTCGACCCCGCCGCGACCACGGCACGTGAGCTGGCCACCCTCATGGTCGGCGGCGAGCTGCCCGTCCCCGAGCTGCGCGAGTCCACGGTCACCGACCGCACCATGCTGGAGATCGACGGGCTGACCGTGCTGTCCCCCGACGGGCGGCCGGTCGTCGACGACATCTCCCTGCGGATCCGGTGCGGCGAGATCGTCGGCATCGCCGGTGTCGAGGGCAACGGGCAGTCCGAGCTCATCGAGGCGGTCATGGGCCTGCGCCGCGCCGAGCACGGCCGCATCCGGCTCGACGGCGCCGACATCACCGGCGCCGGCACGCTCGCCATCCGCGAGTCGGGCGTCGGCTACATCCCCGAGGACCGGCACCGGCACGGCATCCTGCTGGAGTCGCCGCTGTGGGAGAACCGCATCCTCGGCCACCAGCGGCAGCGGCCCAACGCCAAGGGCATGCTGATCGACCGGGCGGGGGCGCGCGCCGACACCCAGCGCATCGTCGCCGAGTACGACGTGCGCACGCCCGACATCGACGTCCACGCCGAGGCGCTGAGCGGCGGCAACCAGCAGAAGCTGATCATCGGCCGGGAGATGAGCAACTCCCCCAAGGTGCTCATCGCCGCCCACCCCACGCGGGGCGTGGACGTCGGCGCGCAGTCGGCGATCTGGGCGCAGCTGCGCCGGGCGCGCGCCGAGGGGCTGGCGGTGCTGCTGATCTCGGCCGACCTGGACGAGCTCATCGGCATGTCGGACACCCTGCACGTGATCCTGCGCGGCCGCCTGGTCGCCGAGGCCGACCCGCACACGGTCACCCCCGAGCAGCTCGGCTCGGCCATGACGGGTGCCGGGCTGCACGGCGCAGACACCGACCACGAGGGAGACGGCACCGGGTCGCCGGAACCGTCCGACAGCCCGGATGAACCGGACCGCCCGGACACGTCGAGCGGGGAAGGCGGCAAGAGCTCATGAGACCCACCCTCCCCATCCCGGCCGGGGTGGCGCTGGCGGCGCTGATCGGCGTCGGCGTCACGTTCCTGGCCGACGTCGTCCTCCTCGCACCGGCGGCCCTGGCCGTCGGCGTCGCCCTCGCGTTCGGCGCGGTGATGCTGCTGATCGGGTCGGGCACCCCCGACGCGACCTCAGCGGTGCACCGCACCCTGGTCACCCCCATCGCGCTGGTGCTGTCCGTGGTGACGGGCCTGCTGTCCGCCGCCGTCCTCGACTGGTGGCTGATCGAACCGGCCGCCTACGCGCTCGGCGCGCTGGCCGGAGCGCTGGCGGCGTTCGGCCTCTACCGGCGGCTGTCGACGACGCTCGCGCTGGCCTTCGGTGCGGTGGGCGCGGCCGGTGTGCTCGCCCTGCTGGTCACCGCCGTGGTGCTGTGGGCCAGCGGGGTGGACGCCTTCCACGCGTTCTCCCGGATGGTCGAGTTCGGCACCCGGCCCGACAGCCTGGTGACGATCGTCAACAACGGCACCACCTTCTACCTGTCCGCGGTCGCCGTCGCCATCGGCTTCAAGATGCGGCTGTTCAACATCGGCGTCGACGGCCAGTACCGGCTGGCGGCGCTGCTCGCGGCGGCCGTCGGCGGCGCGGTCGTGCTGCCGCCGGTGATCCACCAGGCGGTGATCATCTTCGTCGCGGTGTGCGTCGGCGGGTTCTGGGCCGGGATCGCCGGCTACCTCAAGGTGACCCGGGGCGTCTCCGAGGTGATCTCGACGATCATGCTCAACGCCATCGCCACCGGTATCACCGCCTATCTGCTCAACACCGACCGGCTGGCGGTGCGGATCAGTGAGAACAACATCGGAACCCAGCCGATCCCCGAGTCGGGGTGGGTGCCGGGCATCCCCGCCGACTTCATGGGGTCGCAGCGGCCCATCTTCGGGCTGACGCTGCTGGCCATCGCCGTGGGCATCGGGTTCTGGTTCATGCTCAACCGCACCCGGTTCGGCTTCGAGCTGCGGGCCACCGGGCAGTCCGGGACCGCGGCGCAGGCCAGCGGCGTCGACGTCAAGCGCATGGTGTTCATCTCCATGGTGATCTCCGGGATGGTGGCCGGGCTGGTCGGCATGCCGCAGCTGCTGGGCCAGTCGCACTACTACGCGCTGGACTTCCCGGTGGGCCTCGGGTTCACCGGCATCGCGATCGCCCTGCTGGGCCGCAACCATCCCGTCGGCATCGCGTTCGCCGCGCTGTTCTGGGCGTTCCTGGACCAGTCGGCGCAGATCCTCGACATCGACGGCATCCCCAAGGAGATCGCCGTGGTGACCCAGGCGACCATCGTGCTCACGGTCGTCGTGGTCTACGAGGTCGTGCACCGCTGGGGTCGCCGCTACGAGCAGCAGCAGGTCGGCAAGGAACTCGCCCGGACGGAGGTGGCGTCGTCATGAGCCAGGAAATGACCGTGGCGACACCGGAGACGGCGCCGCCGCCCGCCCGCCCCTCGGGGCGGCTGCGCTGGCGGATCGTCGGGCTGGTCGCGGCGGTGTTCGTGGCGCTGTCCGGAGTCCGGTTCATCACCGGCCAGCCCATGCTCACCGACATCGGCACGATCCAGACGACCCTGGCGTTCGCCGTTCCGATCGGTCTGGCGGGCCTGGGCGGCCTGTGGGCGGAGCGCGCCGGGATCATCAACATCGGCCTCGAAGGCATGATGATCCTGGGCACCTGGTTCTCCGCCTACTTCGCGTGGAGCATGGACAGCCCGTGGGCCGGGCTGGTCGCCGGCATCGTCGGCGGCATGCTCGGCGGGCTGCTGCACGCCGTGGCGACCGTGACGTTCGCCGTCGACCACATCGTGTCGGGCGTGGCGATCAACATCCTCGCGCTGGGCGCGATGCGCTACCTGTCGATCCTGTTCTACGAGGACGTGCCGGGCGCCGGCGCCGCGCAGTCGCCGCAGCTCCCGTCCTTCCCGGACGTGGGACTGCCGTTCGTCGCCGACCTGCTCGCGCCGGTGCGCGCCACCGGCTGGTTCCTCGTCTCCGACCTGGCCTCGCTCGTCGCGGGGCTGACCACCGGGATGTCGGCGGTCACGCTGCTGGCCATCCTGCTGGTGCCGGGGACGTTCTGGGCGCTGTTCCGGACCAGGTTCGGGCTGCGGCTGCGCTCCTGCGGGGAGAACCCCGACGCGGCGGAGTCGCTGGGCGTCCCGGTGTACACCTACAAGTACATCGCCGTCATCATCTCCGGCGGGTTCGCCGGAATGGGCGGGGTGTTCCTCGCGATGGTCGCCTCCTCCATCTACCAGGAGGGGCAGACCGGCGGGCGCGGATACATCGGCCTGGCCGCGATGATCTTCGGCAACTGGCGGCCGGGCGGCCTGGCGATGGGCGCGACGCTCTTCGGCTACACCGACGCGCTGCAGGTGCGCGGCGGCGGCGCCGCGGTCCACGCGCTGCTGCTGCTCATCGCGATCGGGCTGGTCGCGGTCGCGGTGTGGCAGTGGCGCCGCGGGGCGCGCCGGACCGCGATCGCGGCGGGCGTCGCCTCCGTGCTGCTGCTGGCGTGGTACCTGCTGACCGACACGCTCCCCGGCGAGCTGGTGACCTACAGCCCGCACATCGCCACCCTGCTGGTGCTGGCGCTGGCGGCGCAGCGGCTGCGGGCGCCGGCCGCGATCGGCAGGCAGTGGCGGCGATCGTGACCGCCGCCGACCAGGGCGGCCTGCGCCCGGAATCCGTCGACTGGCCGCGGCTTCGCGCCGCGGCCGGTTCGGCCATGCGCCGCGCCTACGCCCCCTACTCCCGGTACCCGGTGGGGGCGGCGGCGCTGGCCGACGACGGGCGAACCGTCACCGGCTGCAACGTCGAGAACGCCTCCTACGGGCTGACGCTGTGCGCCGAGTGCGGCCTGGTGTCGGCCCTGCACGCCACCGGCGGCGGCCGGCTCACCGCCTTCACCTGTGTGGACGGCGAGGAGCGGCTGCTGATGCCGTGCGGCCGGTGCCGCCAGCTGCTCTACGAGCACGGCGGCCCCGGCCTCCTGCTCGACACCCCGGAGGGGGTCCTGCGCATGGACGACGTGCTCCCGCAGGCGTTCGGCCCCCACGACCTCGAACGCTGACCCTGGAAGAGAGGACGCCATGGACGTCATCGACATCATCGTCACCAAGCGCGACGGCGGTGAACTGCAGCCGGGGCAGATCGACTGGGTGATCGACGCCTACACGCGCGGGGCCATCGCCGAGGAGCAGATGGCGGCGCTGAACATGGCGATCGTGTGGCGCGGCATGACGCGCGCCGAGGTGAGTAGGTGGACCGCGGCGATGCTGGGCTCCGGCGACCGGCTGGACTTCTCCGACCTGCCGCGGCCCACCACCGACAAGCACTCCACCGGCGGGGTCGGCGACAAGATCACGCTGCCGCTCACGCCCGCGGTCGCCGCGTGCGGCGCCGCCGTGCCGCAGCTGTCCGGCCGCGGGCTCGGGCACACCGGCGGCACCCTGGACAAGCTGGAGTCGATCCCCGGGTGGCGGGCCGAGCTGTCCCCCGCCGAGATGCGCCGCTCGCTCACCGATGTCGGCGGGGTGATCTGCGCGGCGGGCGCCGGCCTGGCCCCGGCCGACCGGAAGCTCTATGCGCTGCGCGACGTCACCGGGACCGTCGAGTCCATCCCGCTGATCGCCGGCTCCATCATGTCCAAGAAACTCGCGGAGGGCACGGGCTCGCTGGTGCTCGACGTCAAGGTCGGCTCCGGCGCGTTCATGAAGGACACCGAATCGGCCCGGGAGCTCGCCCGGACCATGGTCGACATCGGCAATGACAACGGTGTCCGCACGGTCGCCCTGCTCACCGCGATGGACGCGCCGCTGGGCCGGCAGGTCGGCAACGCCCTGGAGGTCGCCGAGGCCCTGGAGGTCCTGGCCGGCGGCGGCCCGGACGACGTCGTCGAACTCACCGTGAGGCTGGGCCGCGAGATGCTCGCGGCCGCCGGCCTGCCCGGTGCCAAGGACCCCGCCGACGCCCTGCGCGACGGGTCGGCCATGGACGCCTGGCGCCGGATGATCCGCGCCCAGGGCGGCGACCCCGACGCCCCGCTCCCGGTGGCCGCCGAACGCCGGGAGATCCTGGCCCCGGCCTCGGGCACCCTCACCCGGCTCGACGCCCACGCGGTCGGCATGGCCGCCTGGCGCCTGGGTGCCGGCCGCGCCCGCAAGGAGGACCCGGTGTCCCCGGGCGCGGGTGTCACCCTCCACGCCGAACCCGGCGACCATGTCCGCGTGGGTCGGCCCCTGTTCACCCTGCACACCGACGACCCCGCCCGCTTCGACCGCGCCGCCGAATCCCTCACCGACGCCGTCACCCTGGACGGCGAGGACACCCGCCTCCCCCTGGTCATCGACCGGATCGGCTGATGTCGGGGGCCGATCTCAGCGACCCGCTTTCCGGGCGGTGGCACGGGTGGCACGCTATGTCACGTGGAGACACAGTCACCGAGTCCAGGTGAGAGTCCGCGTGAGATTTCCCAGCGCGACCTGCGCCAGCGATCCGCCGAAATCATGGATGCGGTCGAACAGGGCCAGCGGTTCTCTGTCACAAGGAACGGTCAGCACATCGGCAATCTGACACCGGCCCGCCAGCGCCGTACCTACATCACACGCGCAGAGTTCGCAGCCATAGCGAAGAAGATTCCAGATACGGAATACGGAGATCTTCGCGGCGAAATCGACCAGTACATCGACTCTGACCCCTTCTACGACCCGTACGACAGGGCCCACCGCCGGGGGGAATTCACCGAGGAAGAAGAAGCGGCAGGATGACGCACCCCATCGGACTCATCGACACCAACGTTGTCGTGCTGTGGGGTGCGGTCAATGCCGACGAGCTTCCCGAACGGGTCACGATCTCCTCGATCACCCTTGCCGAGCTCTCCATCGGCCCCATGATCACCTCATCCCCAAGCCAAATGGCCAAACGCCTCAGCATCCTGCAGTGGGCCGAGTCGGCGTTTGATCCGATTCCGTTCGACAGTGACGCCGCGCGAGAGTATGGGGCGGTTTGGGCGGCCACACGGCCAGCCGGACGCGACCCGCGGCGCCGGATCGCGGATCTGCTCATCGCGTGCATCGCGATCTCTCACCGGGTTCCCCTGTACACGGTCAATCCGAAGGATTTCCGCGGACTGGAGCACCTTCTCACCATTGAAGCCGTGACCCACCCCGACAAGAACTAGGCGTTCTCGGAGACCTGCGGGAACAGACGCCGGACCGCTTGCCTCAGCTCCCCGATGCGGGCGTCGGCCTTGACGCGGGTGTCGGCGGGCTCGCCCTCCACGGGGAGGATGACCTCCAGGTAGGCCTTGAGCTTGGGTTCGGTGCCCGAGGGGCGCAGGGTGACGCGGGCGCGGGCCGGGCCGCCGAGGCGGTAGCGCAGGGCGTCGGTGGGCGGCAGGCCGTCGCGGCCCTCGGCGAAGTCCTCGACCTCCTCGACCTCCAGGGTGCCGAAGGCGCGCGGGGGTTCGGCGCGCAAGCGGCGCATGGTGGACGTCAGCAGGGACAGGTCGCTCACCCGCACCGCGACCTGGGCGGTGCGGTGCAGGCCGTAGCGGCGGGCCTGGTCGTCGAGCAGGTCGAGGAGGGTGCGGCCGCCGTCGCGCTTGGCCTCGGCGGCCATCGCGGCCACGGCCAGGGCCGCGCCGATGCCGTCCTTGTCCGCCACCGGCCGGGAGCTGTCCCCGCCCAGGCAGTAGCCCAGCGCCTCCTCGTAGCAGAAGACGTTGCGCTCCCCGGGGCCGCCCGCGCGGGCCAGCCACTTGAAGCCGGTCAGCGTCTCCTCGCAGCGCACCCCGTAGTCCGCGGCGATCTTGGGCAGCAGCCCGGCCGACACGATCGTGGTGGCCACCACCCGGTCGTGCCCCTCGGTGTGCCGCAGGGTGTACTCGGCCAGCAGCCCGCCGACCTCGTCGCCGGTGAGCAGCCCGTGCCCCGGGATCGCCACCGCGACCCGGTCGGCGTCGGGGTCGTTGGCGATGACGAGGTCGCTGCCGTGGGCGCGGCCGGCGGCCAGGGCGAGGTCCATGGCGCCCGGCTCCTCGGGGTTGGGGAACTCCACGGTCGGGAAGTCCGGGTCGGGGTCCGCCTGCTCCAGCACGAGGCCCGGCGCCGGGAAGCCGACCCGCTCGAACGCCGTCACCAGGGTCGACGCCCCGACCCCGTGCAGGGGTGTGTAGGTGACGGACACGTCCCGGTCCGAGCCGAGCGGCAGCGCGCCGACGGCGTCCAGGTACCGGTCGACGATCTCCTCGTCGACGACGGTCCAGCCGCCGCCGAGCTTGAGCTCGTCGACGGGGCCGACGGCGTCGATCGCGGCGGAGATCTCGGCGTCGGCCGGAGCGACGATCTGGCTGCCGGCGTCCGGCCCCTCGCCGCCGACGTAGACCTTGTAGCCGTTGTCCTGCGGCGGGTTGTGGCTGGCCGTCACCATGATCCCGGCGTCGGCCCCCAGCGCGCGCACCGCGTAGGCCAGGACGGGGGTGGGCAGCGGCCGGGGCAGTACCAGGGCGGTGCACCCGGCCCCGGTGAGCACGGCCGCGGTGTCCTCGGCGAAGTCGGCGGAGCGGTGGCGGGCGTCGTAGCCGATGACCGCGCACCGGCCCGCCCCCAGCCACCGGGCCACCCCGGCGGCGGCGCGCATGACGGTGACCCTGTTCATCCGGTTCGGCCCGGCGCCCAGCGCACCGCGCAGCCCGGCCGTGCCGAACTCCAGCCGGGCGCCGAAGCGGTCGGCCAGGGCGGCCTCGTCGCCGGCGTCGAGGATGGCCTTCAGCTCGTCGCGGGTCTGCGGGTCGGGGTCCTGTTGCAGCCAGGCCTCGGCCTGCTCACGGTGCGATGCGCCCATGGTCTCCACGTCCTTCCGAACGACCCGCCCTTTCCTCGATGATCTCGGGGGTATCGACCTCATACTCGCCGGTATTCGGTCGATATCCCCGCGATCAACGGGGGGAGGGGTCGGCCAGGGTCAGAGCTTGTCGGTGACGGCCGCGAGGAGTGCGCCGACGTCGCCGGCGGAGCGGCGTCCGGCGGCCAGCACCTCCTGGTGGTCGAGGTCGGCGCCCTCCAGTCCCGCGGCGATGTTGGTGACCAGGGAGATCCCCAGAACCTCGGCCCCCAGCTCACGGGCGGCGATCGCCTCCAGGACGGTGGACATGCCCACCAGGTCGGCGCCCAGGGAGCGGAGCATCCGGATCTCGGCCGGGGTCTCGAAGTGCGGGCCGGGCATGGCCGCGTACACGCCCTCGCTCAGCGACGGCTCCGCCTCCTTGGCCAGGTCGCGCAGCCGCGCGCTGTAGGTCCGGGAGAGGTCGACGAAGGTCGCACCGGTGAGCGGGCTGCGGGTGGTGAGGTTGAGGTGGTCGGCGATGAGCACGGGGGTGCCGACCCCGACCTTCGGATCGAGCGACCCGGCGGCGTTGGTCAGGATGACCGTGGAGGCGCCCGCCGCGACCGCGGTGCGCACGCCGTGCGCCACGGCGTCGGGGCCGTGGCCCTCGTACAGGTGGGTGCGGCCGAGGAAGACCAGCAGCTTCTTGTCGCCGCGGGCGACGCTGCGGACGGTGCCGCTGTGCCCCTGGACGGCGGGCGGCAGGAAGCCGGGCAGGTCGACGGAGGGGAACTCGTCGTCGGCGTCGCCGAGCAGGTCGGCGGCGGGGGCCCAGCCCGAGCCCATGACGAGCGCGGCGTCGTAGGCCGTGACGCCGGTCCGCGAGCGCAGCTCCTCGGCTGCCTTCTGGGCCATCTGCTTGGGGTCGGTACTCACTGCTGTTTCTCCTCACGGTCACAGTGGTAGGCGGAAGGGCCCACGGGGCGATCTTTTCCCGTCGCCGCCCGTTGGGGCAATGCCGAACCGCCCAGGGGGGTGGAACCTTTTGTCATCTGGAGAACTGCGGATACGTCAGTGGATGGGGCGGCGCATGACCTGCTGCGGTCCCGCGTCGCCGCCGAGATAGCGCCGCCCGGTCCGTTCGAAGCCTCCGGCGAGGTAGGAGCGGATGGCGGGGGGATTGTCCTCGTTCACGGTCAGCAGGATCTCGCGGGCGTCGGGGGCGACCGCCCGCGCAAGCGGGTCGAGGGCGGCGCAGGCGGCGCGGCCGATGCCCCGGCCCTGCCATTCGGGGGCGAGGTAGAACGCCCGCAGCAGCAGGGCCCGCCCCGGGGCGTCGGTGAGCTCGGCGAGGATCCCGCGCCGGTCGAGGATGCCGAACCCGACCGGTCGTCCGGTGTGCAGCACGGCGAAGGGGGTGCGGTGGGGATCGGCGTCGGCGCGCGGCAGCGCCTCCACGGCGTCGCGCGCGAAGCGGCGCTGCCCCGGGGCGAGCCGCATCTTGAGCACGGCCGCGCGCGCCCGCCGCACCGCGGGTGTGTCCTCGTCGAGGCGGAGCAGCGCGACGTCGGCGCCGCTCGCCGCGGCCGCCGGTTCGGCTGTCCGTCGATCCACCACCGCTGTCTCCCGCTTCGTCGTCGGGCCGGTCGGCTCCGGTCAGATCCCGACCGGGTGCCAGACCGTCTTGATCTCCAGGAAGGGCTTGAGTCGGCCGATGCCGGGGTCCGCCAGCCAGTCGGTGCCGTCGGTGGGCCGCAGCACCCGCTTGAGGGTGGTGGCGGCGCTCGACTCCAGCTCGGCCGCGAGGTCGCCGGCGCCGGTCAGGTCGAGGGCGTTGACGTCGGCGTGGGCGGCCAGCGGCGGGGCGAGCTCGGCGGTGCGGCCGGTGAGGATGTTGACCACGCCGCCGGGCAGGTCGGAGGTGGCCAGTGCCTCGGCCAGGGACACGGCCGGCAGCGGGGCGCGTTCACTGGCCACGACCACGGCGGTGTTGCCGGTCGCGATGACCGGCGCGATGACCGACACCAGGCCGAGGAGCGGCGCGTCCTGGGGCGCGATGACGGCGACGACACCGGTGGGCTCGGGGGCCGACTGGTTGGAGTACGGCCCGGAGACGGGGTTGGTGCCGCCGATGACCTGCTGGAACTTGTCGGCCCACCCGGCGTGGTAGACCCAGCGGTCGATGGCGGCCGACACCAGTGTCTCGGCCTTGGCCCGGCCGACCCCGTCGGCGGCGATGATGTCGGCGGCGAACTGGGCGCGGCGGCCCTCCATCATCTCCGCGACGCGGTAGAGGATCTGTCCCCTGTTGTAGGCGGTCCGCCCGGACCAGCCGCCGAACGCCGCGCGCGCAGCGACGACGGCGTCGCGGGCGTCCTTGCGGGAGGCCATGCTCGCGTTGCCGAGGTGGTCGCCCTGTGCCGAGGTCACCGCATAGCTCCTGCCCGATTCCGAACGGGGGAACGCCCCGCCGACGTAGAGCTTGTAGGTCTTGCGAACCGCGAGGCGCTGTTCAGACAAGGTAACCCTCCAGTCCGTGGCGTCCGCCCTCCCGGCCGTAGCCGGATTCCTTGTAGCCGCCGAACGGGCTCGTCGGGTCGAACTTGTTGAACGTGTTGGACCACACCACTCCGGCGCGCAGGCGTTCCACGGTCCAGAGCATGCGCGACCCCTTCTCGGTCCACACACCGGCGGACAGGCCGTAGGGGGTGTTGTTGGCCTTGGTCACGGCCTCGTCCGGGGTGCGGAAGGTCAGCACGGACAGCACCGGTCCGAAGATCTCCTCGCGTGCGATCCGGTGCGCCTGGGTGACGCCGGTGAAGACGGTGGGCCTGAACCAGTAGCCGCGTTCGGGCAGCTCGCAGGCGGGGGACCAGCGTTCGGCGCCTTCGTCGGCACCGGCCCGGGCCAGGTCGGTGATCCGGGCGAGCTGGTCGGCGGAGTTGATGGCGCCGATGTCGGTGTTCTTGTCCAGCGGGTCACCGAGCCGCAGCCGCTCGACGCGCGCCTTGAGCCGCTCCAGCAGCTCCTCGGCGATGGATTCCTGCACCAGCAGCCGCGAGCCCGCGCAGCACACGTGCCCCTGGTTGAAGAAGATGCCGGTGACGATGCCCTCGACCGCCTGGTCCAGGGCGGCGTCGTCGTAGACGATGTTGGCGCCCTTGCCGCCGAGCTCCAGGCCCAGCTTCTTGCCGGTCCCGGCGACGGCGCGGGCGATCTCCCGGCCCACGGCGGTGGACCCGGTGAAGGCGACCTTGTCGGCCCCGGGGTGGGCGACCAGGTGGCGGCCGGTCTCACCGGCTCCGGTGACGATGTTGACGACGCCGGGCGGCAGCTCCGCCTCCTGGCAGATCTCCGCGAAGACCAGGGCGGACAGCGGGGTGGTCTCGGCCGGTTTGAGCACCACCGTGTTGCCCGCGGCCAGCGCGGGGGCGATCTTCCAGGCCAGCATCAGCAGGGGGAAGTTCCACGGGATGACCTGTGCGGCCACGCCGAGCGGCCGCGGATCGGGGCCGACACCGGCGTAGGCGAGCTTGTCGGCCCACCCCGCGTGGTAGAAGAAGTGCGCGGCGACCAGCGGCAGGTCGACGTCGCGGGTCTCCTTGATCGGCTTGCCGTTGTCCAGCGTCTCCAGCACCGCCAGCTCGCGGGAGCGCTCCTGCAGGATGCGGGCGATGCGGAAGAGGTACTTGCCGCGCTCGGCGCCGGGCATCGGCCCCCACACCGTCTCGAAGGCGCGCCGGGCCGCCGCCATGGCGCGGTCGACGTCGGCGTCACCGCACACGGCGACCTCGGCCAGCGGCTCCTCGTCGGCCGGGTTGACGGTGGCCAGGTACTCGCCGGTCTGGGCGGGAGCGAACTCGCCGTCGATGAACGGCTCGTAGGTCGACCGCAGCGAGACGACGGCGCGCGACTCGGGCGCCGGGGCGTAGGAAAGGATCTGCTCTGCCACTGCTCGGCCTCTCAGTCCAGCGTGTAGTAGTCGGGGCCGGGGTAGCTGCCGGTGGTCAGCTTGGTGCGCTGCATCAGCAGGTCGTTGAGCAGGCTGGAGGCCCCGAGGCGGAAGTGGTCCGGGTCCAGCCACGCCGCGCCGGCGACCTCGTTGACCAGGACGAGGTTGCGGATGGCGTCCTTGGTGGTGCGGATGCCGCCGGCCGGTTTGACGCCGACGCGGTGCCCGGTGGCCGCGTGGTGGTCGCGGACCGCCTCCAGCATGATCAGGGTGACCGGCAGGGTGGCGGCGGGCGCGATCTTGCCGGTCGAGGTCTTGATGAAGTCGGCCCCGGCGTGGATCGCCAGCCAGGAGGCGCGCCGCACGTTGTCGTAGGTGGCCAGCTCGCCGGTCTCCAGGATGACCTTGAGGTGGGCGCCGCCGCAGGCCTCCTTGACGGCGGCGATCTCCTCGACGACCTTGCGGTAGTCGCCGGCGAGGAACGCACCGCGGTCGATCACCATGTCGATCTCGGTGGCGCCGTCGGCGACCGCCTGGCGGGTGTCGGCGAGCTTGGCTTCCAGCGGTGCCCGTCCGGCCGGGAACGCCGTCGCGACCGAGGCCACTCCCACGCCCGTCCCGGCGAGCGCATCGACGGCCACCGCGACCAGGTCGGGGTAGACGCACACGGCCGCGGCACTCGGGGCGGTCGGGTCGGCGGGATCGGGCCGCACCGCCTTCGCGCTCAGCGCGCGCACCTTGCCGGGGGTGTCGGCGCCCTCCAGCGTCGTCAGGTCGACCATGCGGATCGCCAGGTCGATCGCCTGGGCCTTGGCGGTGGTCTTGATCGAACGCGTGGACAGGTCGGCGGCGCGGGCCCGCGCGCCCACCTCGTCCACACCGGGGAGTCCATGCAGATACGCGCGCAGCGACGCGTTGGACGCCGCCGTGTCGGGCGCGGAGGCCAATACGGAGTCGGGCACAGGGCACCTTCGTGGTGTCGGAGATTCGACGGTGATCCAGGTCATGCGATGTCGATCGGACGACATCGTACCCATCTGACGCATGATTCACCGACATGCACTGACTCGTGACCTGAAACCAGGACACTTCGTAGAGGGGCACGAACCACCCGCCCGGACTCTGGAGGTCCCTCCAATGCCGCGCACCCTGCTGCCGGGAAGGGCGGCTAGCCTGGGAGGGCCGGGGCCGGACCCGCACCGCGACGTCCCCCACCGGCGACGACACCGACCACCAGACGGCGCAGCCGAGCGAGGGGACCGATGGCCGAGTTCCGGATCACGTCGGACGACGACGGGATCGACCTGCGCCGTCTGGCCGCCGCACTGGTCGAGTCCCAGGGCTGGCCGCGCGACCAGGTGAGCATCTGGGAGAACCGCGGGTCCGGAGGCGTCGTCGTCACCGTGGACGACGCGCTGCTGGCCACCGGCGAGCCCGACCCGCTGACCCTGCCCCGGCACACCCGCAGTGACGTGCACCGGGCCTGTGAACTGCTGCGTCACCGCGACCCCTCCCTGCGGGGGGTGGACTTCCCCGGCCTGCGCGACGAGGCCGCCCGGTTCTTCGCCGCGGGCTGGTCGATCGCCGACCTGCTGCACGCCCTCAGCCACCGCCACGACGGCGCCCCGTGGCCGCGCGGCGAGGGCTACCAGGGAATCGAGTGGCTGGAACACCGGCTCCGCAGCTGGAAGACGCCGACCGGCGACATCCGCCCCTCGGTCTCCCAGGAAGCCGCCCAGCTGCGGATCGTGGGCCGCGCCGGGCTTCCCGAGGACATCGGGATGCCCGGGGAGCAGCCCGCGGCCCGCCGCACGGCCACACCGGAGGCGGCCCGCGCCGCGGCCGACGACGCCCGCCGCCTGATGCGCGCGGGCACCCGCACCACCAGCGACGCGCTGGGCCACCGCGAGCGGACGGCCGCGCACATCAACCGTCCCAAGGGGACGCAGGCACCGGGCGGCGACGACTGGGGGTAGGGCGTGTTCCGCGGATCACGCCCCGACGGCGCCGAGGACCGCCCCGCCGGGAGCCGCAGGGCGACGTCGAACGACGTCTAGAAGATCTCCGTCAAGCGGCCGATGGGGCTGACGGTGTGGAACCGGTCGTGGTTCGCGGGCAGTTCGTCCTGTTCCAGCGTCCAGGTCATCGGATGGGGGACGAATACCGCGCCCATGCCGGCCTTGAGCGCCGGCAGGATGTCGGACTTCGGGGAGTTGCCGATCATCCAGGTGGCGGCGCGGTCCAGTCCTTCGGCCGCGGCGAAGTCGTCGTAGGCCCGCCGGTCCTTCTCCGGCACGATCCCGATCCCGGCGAACAGCGGTGCCAGGCCCGACTCCTCGATCTTGCGGCGCTGCATCCCCTCGTGGCCCTTGGTGAGCAGGAACAGCCGGTGGCGGCCGACCAGGGCGTGCAGGGTCTCCTCGACACCGGCGATGAGCTCCAGTCGGCGGTCCGTGATGATCTCGCGGAAGGACCGCAGGACCTCGCGGTCGGCGTCGGTCACCGGGGCCTCGGGCCGAAGCCGCTCCAGGCACTCCACCAGGCTCTGTTCGAAGACGGCGGCCCCGTAGCCGTGGGCGGCGGAGTTGTCGCGTTCGATGTCGTCCAGGATCCGGCGCACCTCGTCCGGGGACAGCGTGGGATGATCGAGGTAGTCGACGAATGCGTCCGTCGCCCGCACGAAGAAGAGCGTCTCCTCCCACAAGGTGTCATCAGCGTCGAAGATCAGGTCGCAGGGTCCCATGTTCCGCCTTCCGTCCGTCACGCGCCGGCCCGACGACAACGCCGCCCCGCGTGCAGCGGGCGGCGCCGAATGGCACGACGCTATCGGCCGCGCCGCGGAGAATCCGGACGAACCCGACCACGACATAGGAGAGTGGCTTACGTTACATTCGGGCGTCCGCGGCATAGCGTTGAACCGGGACCCCCTGCCGCGCGCACGCGCCGTACCGGGACTCGTCATCAGGAGGTGTCCATGACGGAACCGCCGCTCTCCCGGCTGCTGCCGGTCGAGGCCATCATGACCACGGTCCACGTCGCCGACTGGCGGGGCGCCATCCGCACGTCGGGCGAGCTCCTCGTGGCCACCGGCGTCACCACCGAGGACTACGTACGCCAGATGCTGGAGGCCGTCGACGAGTACGGCCCCTACATCGTCATCACCCCCGGCCTGGCGCTGGCCCACGCCCGCCCCTCCCCCGCGGTCCTGCGCACCGGCCTGTCCTGGGCCGGGCTCGCCTCCCCGGTGAAGTTCGGCCACCCCCAGAACGACCCCGTCCACCTGGTCATCGGTCTCGCGGCCGTCGACCACGACGCACACTCCTCGGCGCTGTCCCGGCTCGCACGGATCCTCGCCGACCGCGACCGGCAGGAGAAGCTGCGCGGCTCCGAGCGGCCCGAGCAGGTGCACGCCCTCATCGCCGAGTACGAGGAGTCCTGAGAGAGGAGTCCCGGAGAAGATGAAGATCCTCGCCGTGTGCGGTATGGGGATCGGCACCAGCGTGATCCTCACCGGCAACATCGAAAAGGCAGCGCACGACCTGGGCCTGGACGCCGAGATCGAGGTCGCCGACATCTGGACGGCACGGGGTGCGGCGGCAGGCGCCGACGTGGTCATGACGTCGGGCGAGCTCGCCGCCGAGCTGGGCGACGTCGGGGTCCCCGTGGCCGTGATCGACGACTTCCTCGACGGCGACGAGGTCCGCGCCCGCCTCGCGACCGCGGTCGGCCGCTGACGCCCGCCTCGCCGGGACCGCCGAGGCGAGGGGGTGTCGTGTCAGCGGTAGACGCGGCCGCGCAGCAGTGCCTCGGCCGGCCCCCGCTTCCCGGCGTGTTCGTAGGAGACCGCGATGCCGACCGTCAGCAGCCAGGTGCCGACGGCGAACAGTGCGAGCCCGGCGCTGTCCAGCCGCGCTCCCAGGCCGAAACCCCACGCCGACAGCAGCGGGGCGAAGACCACCGACTGCGCCAGGTAGCAGGTCAGTGAGCGCTTGCCGGTGGCGGCGAGTGCGTTGGTGACCAGGCCGCGCCGGTGCTTCAGCCGGTGGGCGAGCAGGCCGAACAGGGCCGCGAACGCCAGTCCGCCACCGAGCCCGGTGACCCGGTGCAGGACGAACATCCACATCTCCGCCGAGGGACCCGCACCGATCACCCCCGCGGCGGCCAGTGCGGCGGGCAGCCCGCCGAGCAGGGACACGGCGAAGCCCACCCCGGCCACCGTGCGCAGGGTCCGCCGGTGGCGCGCGGGGTCCTCCAGCAGCCGGTGCCGGGCGGCGACGACACCGAGCAGCATCGCGGGCAGCACGGCCATCACGAGCCCCTCCAGCACCCCCATGGGCCACTCTTGAAGCCGCAGCAGCGGCGCGGCCAGCGGATCGGTGGTCGCGGCCGAGGGCAGTGCGGCGGCCGCGGCGATGTCCGCGCCGTCGTCGACTCCGAGGAACTCCATGAGGCCGACCAGCAGCGCGATCAGCGAGTAGAACAGCGCGCTGACGGCGAGCAGCACCGCTGACCACACGTACAGGGTGCGTTCGCGGCGGAACAGCAGCAGGCCGGCCACGACCAGTCCGGCCGCGCCGTAGGTGCCGAGGATGTCGCCGCTGAACAGCAGCACCCCGTGGACCGCGCCGAAGAGCAGCAGCCACAGGTGGCGGCGGCGCAGGATGAGGGCGGTCCGCGCCGGGTCGGCACCCTGTGTCTCCAGGCGGCGGACGACCTGCACCATCCCGTAGCCGAACAGGAAGGCGAACAGCGGGTAGGCGCGGCCGTCGACGGCGATCGTCAGGACGAAGTTCACCGCCCGGTCCAGGGCCGTGCCGTCGAGCGGGTGCCCCATGGCGACACGGCCGTGCCCGAACACGTAGGCGCCGGTGTTGGCCAGGGCGATCAGCAGCAGCATGAGGCCGCGGGCGAGGTCGGGGGCGAGCACGCGGGCGCCCGAGCGGACGGGGCCGTGCGGGGAGGCGTCGAGGAGGGTCATGGTGGAAGGATTTACCGCCGCTTACTTCTACTTTGCTTTCGCCGAACACACGTGGGGCGGGGAATCCACCGTCGGTTTACCGCTTGCGAGCCTCATTCGGCCGCGCGTACCCGTCCGCCGAATTTCGGCGAAAACGCGAGAGGAATTCCGCCGGTCCGAGGTTACGCACCTCGGGGCGCTCCCGCCATCCCCCTCAAGTCGCGGGCGCGAACACGCGACCGCCGACTTTCGACCACTCGAATAAGCCAGGGTTTACGTCGATCGGAGGGGGTGTACGGGGGATGATTCACGCGGTCCTACGCTGCTAGTCTCCCGATGTCGCCTGAAGCACCAGGGGAGCTGATAATGCGGGTGCTCATAGTCGAGCCGCAGACGATCGTGCGCGCCAGTATCAGTGCGCTGCTGGCCGAGCTCCCGGGAATCGTCCTGGCCGACGCGACCGGGGCAGGGACGGACGTCGTCGCCCTCGCCCGGCGCTCCGGCGCCGACGTCGTGCTGATGAACGCCGACGTGGAGGACGCCGACGGATTCGCGCTCACCCGGGCGCTGCGCTCCGACAGCGGCGGCCGCACCGACGTCGTCCTGCGCCTGTCGACGACGCGCGTCCACGAGGTGCAGTACGCGCTCGACGCCGGTGCCTCCGGCATCCTCACCCGTGACAGCTGCCCCGATGTCATGGCCGACGCGCTCGACTGTGTCGCCAAGGGCCGGATCTTCCTGGAGAGCGACACGATCCGCCACCTGGTGACGGCGGCCGTCGCCGTTCCGCCCCGGGCCCGGATTTCGGAGGACCCCTGCCTCTCCCCGTTGACCGACCGGGAACTGCAGATTCTGCGCCTGGTCGCCCGTGCTCTGAACAACCGGCAGATCGCCGCGCACCTGATGATCAGCGAGGGGACGGTCAAGGCCCATCTCAGCCGGGTGCTGGGAAAACTGCGCCTCACCTCGCGCACCCAGGCGGTCGTATTCGCCTATGACTGCGGTCTGGTCACCCCGCACCCGCGCAGCCGTGAGTCGGCCTGATCCGGCCCGAACCGGCGCGGAATCGACACGGCGGATCACCCGCGCGGTCGGATCCCCGGAGGAAAAGCGCGGGTCGCGCCGCCGGTGGCCGAATGCGGCCAGGATGGAAACGATCCGGCCCCCGGCGGGGTGGGCGCTGGTAGGTTCGTCGCCGGATTCACCCGGGGAATTCGCGGGCGCCCGGGGGAGGACCGTCCCCTCCCCCGGGTCCCGCCGGGTCACAGGTGCACGACGGGTTCGGCCGCGCCGTCGGCGGATTCGGGGTCCCGCTCCGGCTTGGGGCCCATGAACCAGGCCAGCACGGCTGCCGCGGCCATCACGGCGGCGGCGATCCCGAACGACAGGTGCATACCGTCCAGGAACGCCAGGTTGCTGGCGGCGGTGATGGCGTCGGCCACCTCGGCCTCCGCCCCGTTCGGGACGACCGCCCCGCCCTGGGAGACGGCGCTCTGCATCCCGGCCACCTCGTCCGGCCCCGGTGTCGGCAGCCCCTCGTCGGCGAAGTGCCCCGGCAGCGTCCGGGAGACCGTCATCGCCAGCGCCGCCCCCAGGACGGCGGTGCCCAGCGAGCCGCCGAGCTGCATCGCGGCCTGCTGCATACCGGAGGCGACCCCGGCCAGCGAAACCGGCGCACTCGACATGATCGCGGCCGTCGCCCCGGTCATGACGAAACTCAGGCCGACGCCGAGCAGGATGAACGCGACCGACGTGTAGACCCAGCCGATGTCCGGGGTGAGCCGGGCCAGCATCACCATGCCGACGGTCGAGGCGACCAGGCCGCCGATGGTCGGCAACCGCGCGCCCACGCGGTCGACCAGCCGCCCGGCGGGTGTCCCCCAGATCGCCATCATCGCCGTCAGCGGCAGCAGCTGCAGCCCGGTCTCCATCGGGCTCAACCCGCTGACACCCTGCAGGTAGAAGGTGATGAAGAACAGCGAGCCCATCAGCGCGAGGGCCATCAGGATCATCAGCACCGTGCCGATCGAGATCGGCAGCGAGCGGAAGATACCCATCGGCAGCAGCGGGTCGGCGACCCTGCGCTCCCACAGCACGAACGCGACGCCGAAGACCAGCGCGGCACCGAGCGCGGCCAGCGTCATCGGGTTCCCCCAGCCGTTGGCCGGCGCCTCGACCAGCGCCCACACCAGGGCGAAGATCGCGACGCTGAGCAGCACGATGCCCGACAGGTCGAACCGGGAACCGGTGTCGGTGGCACGGTTCGGGCCGACGAGCCACACGGTCAGGCCGATGGCCACCAGGGCGACCGGCACGTTGATCAGGAAGACCGAGTGCCAGCCGAAGGCCGTCACCAGCACGCCGCCCAGGATCGGCCCGGCGGCGGTCGCGCCGCCGAGCAGACTGGCGAACACGCCGAACGCGCGGCCGAGCATGTGCGGCGGGAAGTTGGAGCGCAGCAGCCCCATGGCGGCGGGGCCGATGATCGCGCCGCACAGCCCCTGCAGGATGCGGAACGCGATGAGCAGCGCGACGCCCGAGGACATCGCGATCGCGACCGAGGTGATCGCGAAGCCGATCACGCCGATCACATACATCCGGCGGTGGCCGAAGCGGTCGCCCAGCTTGCCCGCGGTGATCAGGAAGACCGCCAGGCCGAGCAGGTAGCCGTGGGTGACCCACTGCAGCTCGGCGAGCGAGGCCCCCAGGTCGCGGGCGATGGCCGGGTTGGCGACGGCGACGATCGTGCCGTCGAGGGCCACCATCATCACGCCGAAGGCCGAGGCCAGCAGCGTCCCCCAGGGCCCGGCGCGCAGCCCTCGCGCGCGCGGCGGCGGCTTGTCCACGTCCGTTGCGGTAGCGGTCATGTCGTCGTCTCCCCGTTTCCCCTGTGATCGGCGCGCTCCGCGCGCCCTCGGCCCCCGGCCGGCACCGGCCCAGATTATGGCAGTCACTGACAAGTGGCAATCGCTGACTTATTTTTCCGGACGCCGGGTATCCTCCCTCACGCAGGGACGACGGCACACACCGCGATGGGGGTGGTCACGATCACAGCAGCCGACGACACCCACGGCCTCGGGCTGCGCGAGCGCAAGAAGGCCCGCACCCGCGAAGCTCTCATCGAGGCCGCTCTGCGGCTCTACAGCGAGCAGGGCTTCGCGTCGACCACCACCGAGGAGATCGCGACCGCGGCCGACGTGTCCCAGCGCACGCTGTTCCGCTACTTCCCGTGCAAGGAGGAGGTCCTCCTCGCCCTCCAGGACGAGATCGAGGAGACCTTCCGGACCAAGCTGGCCGCCCGCCCGGAGTCGGATCCCCCCTTCGATGCCCTGGTCAACGCCTTCGCCGACACCTGGCGCGAACTCGACGACCACGCCCTGGTCGCCCACCGGACCCTGATCCGGCTCTGCAACGACTCACCCCAGCTGCTCGCCGCCTACCTGCGGCGCTCCAGCGAGCACCAGGAGCGGGCCGTCGTCCTGCTCGCCCGGCGCCACGGGCTGGACCCCGGCACCGATCTGCGGCCCCGGCTGACCCTCGCGGCCTTCAGCGCGGCCATGCACACCGGCATCAGGAGCTGGTGCCACGCGCCCGAGACGGCCACCGCCGACGACCTCTACGCGCGGGTCCTCGCGTGCCTGAAGGGCATCGTGCCGGCCCTCACCGAGGACTGGCACGCCGCACCCCCGCAGGGATCGCCGCCGCGACCGCAGCGGGGACACGGTCGCTGAACCGCGCTCCCACTCGACGACAGGAGCAGATCCTGTCATCCGATCCCTCGGTGCCGCCACTGTTTTTCTCCGCCGGATCCCCCTCGATCCCGCCCGGCTCCGCGGGGCGTGACGCCGAGCACCACGGGGCGTAGCGTCGACGTCATGAGACACGACCACGTCCTCGTCGAGCGGGACGGCGCCTATGCCACCATCACGATGGACCGGCCGCAGCGCCGCAACGCGCTCTCGCTCGCGCACATGCGGGAGCTCACCGCCGCGTTCGAGGAGATCGCCGCGACCGACACGCGCGGCGTCACCCTGGCCGCCACCGGCCCGGTGTTCTGCGCCGGACACGACTTCGCCGAGGTCGCCGGGGCCGACCACGCCCAGGCCCGGGAGCTGCTGCGCACCTGCGTCCGCCTCATGCAGACCGTCCAGTCCGTCCCCCAGGTCGTCATCGCCCGGGTCCACGGGCTGGCCACCGCCGCCGGCTGCCAACTCGTGGCCACCTGCGATCTGGCCGTCGCCGCGCACGGCGCCGGATTCGCCGCCCCGGGCGGCAAAGGCGGCTGGTTCTGCCACACGCCGATGGTGGCGATCTCCCGCAACGTCGGCCGCAAGCGCGCCATGGAGATGGCGCTGACCGGCGACACCGTGGACGCCGCGACGGCGGCCGAGTGGGGCCTGGTGAACCAGGCCGTGCCCGATGGTGAACTCCACAAGGCCACCCGGGACCTGCTCGAACGCGCCACCCGCGGCGGGCCGCGCAGCACCGCCCTGGGTAAGCAGGCGATGTACGCCCAGTTCGACCGGCCCGAAGCCGACGCCTACACCTACGCGGTGGAGGTGATGGCGGCCGGCAGCCAGACACCCGAAGCGCGCGAGGGCATCGCCGCGTTCCTGGAGAAGCGCCCGCCCCGGTGGCCGGCCTGACCTCCGATCACGCCGACCGCCCGCCGCCGTCCTGCGGCAGCAGCCGGGGGCCGACGTCGGACAGCCACTTCAGCGCCCACTCCAGCGGGCCGCGGCCGAACAGCGGCATCCACAGCGTCGCGAACACCAGCGAGCCGAGCACGAACAGCTCCAGTCGGAACGGCGCGGCGTCGGCATACGACATGTCGAACAGCGCCATCACCACGATGTGCCCGGCATACAGGGTGAGCGCCATCGCGCCGGCCGCGGCCAGCGGGCGGATCGGCGCCCCGGCCTTCTCGGCGACCACCACGCAGACGATCAGCACCAGCAGCGCGACACCGGTCGCCCCGGCGACCTCGAAGCTGGTTCCGCTGTGCGGGGTGGCCGCCACCAGCCACCACACGCTGTCCGTCGGCACCTGACCGTGCAGCTCGTAAAGCCGGTCGGCCATCCAACTGCGGATCGGCCCCATCAGCGCGGGGTCGACGCCCCGCCAGTCGGGGCCGGCGTCGTACACCAGCCGGTCGAGGCCCCCCAGCGGGTACAGCAGCAGCCAGGAGCCCCCGTAGCCGAGCGCGGCCAACCCGGCCCCCGCTCCGGCCAGGCCCAGCCGTGTGCGCGCCGCCCCGAGGTCGAGGCGGCCCACCGCCATGCCCGCCACGACGAAGGCCATGAACGTGCAGGCCGGGTAGTAGCCGGTGAACAGGAAGTCGGTG